>NC_016942.1 GCF_000236925.1 Staphylococcus argenteus
CAACTCTCAAAATATTTTTATATTTTTTTATTGTTCTTCTTCGGTAAGTTCGTGAAGTTCACTTGCCAGGTACTCTTTCTGATTCCAAATATAATAAATTTGGTAAAGGTATTCAGTTGGATCGATTTCTTGGTTCTGTTGCAAAGTTAAAAAATAAGTGTCTAACCTTATGTTTAAAATAATACTTCGTATTAACTAGCTAGCATGATGCTAATTACACGGCATGGCGAAAACCCGTAGATCTGAAGAGATCTGCGGTTCTTTTTATATAGTCCATAAATACATTCAATGCCTTTGATCGTATTCTTTGCCGTATTGATACTTTGATAACTTATTTTCCTTACTTTGATATGACGATGATCTTGTTCAATGAGATTATTTAAATATTTAGAGTTACAATGACAGTTGGGGGTAAGTTTAAAATCTTTAATCACTTTGGACATTGCCACCTTCGTTGAAGGGGCTTGGTTTGTAATTATCATTTGAGGTTTGCCAAATTGTTTAATAAGACGTTTAATAAACGTATATGCTGAGTGATTATCTCGTTTCTTACGTAACGAAATATCTAGTGTATGGCCATCTGCATCAATAGCGCGATATAAATAATTCCATTGCCCTTTAATTTTGATATACGTCTCATCTATATGCCATTTATAATAAGCTTGCTTATTCTTTTTCTTCCAAATTTGATACAAAATAGGAGCATATTCCTGTACCCATCGATAAATTGTTGAATGATGAACATAGATGCCTCGTTCTCTCAATATTTCAGATATATCACGATAACTTAATGCATATCTTAGATAGTAGCCAACGGCTACAGTAATGACATCTTTGTCAAATTGCTTATATCTGAAATAATTCATCCTCTGCACCTCATTTTTTGTTGACTATTATACTATATTTCTAACTTTGCAACAGAACCTAATGTAAGCTATGCAGATATACTTGAAATTTTAAAAATAAAAAAGGCTTATAACGTAAAACAATGTGGTAACGTCTTAGAATTCAAGCCGACCGATGAAGGTTATTTGAAATTACATAAGACGTGGTTTTGTAAATCAAAGCTATGTCCAGTTTGTAATTGGAGGCGTGCTATGAAAAATAGTTATCAAGCTCAAAAAGTGATTGAAGAAGTAATTAAGGAAAAGCCAAAAGCACGTTGGTTGTTTTTAACACTTTCAACAAAAAATGCGATAGATGGAGATACTTTAGAACAAAGTTTGAATCATCTAACTAAAGCATTTGATAGGGTGAGTAGATATAAAAAGGTTAAACAAAATCTTGTTGGATTTATGCGTTCAACAGAAGTTACCGTTAATAAAAATGACGGTAGTTATAATCAGCATATGCACGTTTTGTTATGTGTTGAAAATGCATATTTTAGAAAAAAAGAGAATTATATAACTCAAGAAGAATGGGTTAATTTATGGCAAAAAGCATTACAAGTTGATTATCGACCTGTTGTAAATATTAAAGCAATTAAACCTAATCAAAAAGGCGATAAAGATATTGAATCGGCAATCAAAGAGACATCAAAATATTCGGTTAAGTCATCTGATTTTTTAACTGACGATGACGAAAAAAATCAAGAAATTGTAAGTGATTTAGAAAAAGGTTTATATCGAAAACGTATGTTAAGTTATGGTGGATTGCTTAAACAAAAGCATAAAATTTTAAACTTAGACGATGCCGAAGATGGTAATTTAATTAATACAAGTGATGAAGATAAAATAACAGATGAAGAAGCAAAAGCACATTCAATTACGGCAATTTGGAATTTTGAAAAGCAAAATTATTATTTAAGACATTAGTGATGACTGATGTCTTTTTTATTGATTTTTTGTAAAAAAGTACTGTCTTATTTTTGTGACAAATGCTGTATGTAGTGTCACAAAAGTGTGACACTACAGCTTTTTATGATATCACTTTAAAATTACTTAAAACCCTTGGAATGTCTGGCTTTGCCAGACCTATTATTTTTGAATGATAGCAAATTCTCCTTATGCTCTTACGGAGTTCTTAGAGAAAAATTGAAATTTCTTGATTTTTGATAAAAACGCCCTGCAGGAATTTAGAAAAACATGGGGAAGTTTTAAAAGATTTTATGCTCATTTTTAATTTGCATTTAAATGGGCAGTGTTAAAAAATTAGTCACTGGTTTTGCTGAAATTTTTGTTTGTGAAATTACCATATATTTATTTGGCTCATATTTGCGTTTTAAGAGCTTGTATAGATTTTTAAGTAGAAAACTATAAGATTTACCTCTAAATCTTTAAAATACCCTCTTAAAATTCAAAATAAAGGTGTTTATAATTTGAATAAGTCCTGAGATAAAGTTTTTTAAAAGGAGTGGTTTTTTGAAGAGGTCTTTATTTATTTTACAAATTATTCTTGGTATTTTTTTATTGTTTTTTATTTATAAGCAAATGAATCAAAATCATTTAGATACTTGGTTTATTCTTTATACAGTCTTTTTTATATTTTTTTCATCGTGGTTTGATAAACATTATAAAAAAAGTTAGACGACGCATTTATGCCGAGAAAATTTATTGATGTTGAGAAGAACCCTTAACTAAACTTGCAGACGAATGTCGGCATAGCGTGAGCTATTAAGCCGACCATTCGACAAGTTTTGGGATTGTTAAGGGTTCCGAGGTTCAACGACAATAAAGCAATTGGAATAAAATACACAGGCATTGAATGTATTTATGGACTATATAAAAAGAACCGCAGATCTCTTCAGATCTACGGGTTTTCGCCATGCCGTGTAATTAGCATCATGCTAGCTAGTTAATACAAAGTATTACTTTAAACATAAGGTTAGACACTTATTTTTTAACTTTGCAACAGAACCTTACATTATCTATTTTCTTTTCTCTCCATGGGCGTTGTTTCCCACTTTTCGTCATATCAACGCTTCAAAAGGATTTTAGAAAAGAACGTTATTTCTATATAGTATCAAGACAAGAAGAAACTCGTTTCAAAAACCCTCATGATTTTTAGAGAAAAACTCTCTTATTTCATCGTCTTTAATAAAATAATATGCCATCTTTCCATCTTTATAAAAATCAAGTACCTCATTTTTATATAAAAGCCTTAAATGATGTGAAGTTGAAGCAATACTCATTTTCAATATCAAAGAAATATCACAAACACACAACTCATCTTCTTTAATCAAAGATAATATGATTTTCAATTTCTTCTCATCACAAATTTTTTCTAAAATGTTAAGTAATTTCTTAGATTTATCATCTTCTAAAAAACTTAAAGCATTGTTAACTTTATCCTCATGTACACAGATCACATCACAAGTATTTTCATAACTCATATAAAATCACACCCTAAATTAAAATATAAATCCTAAAATTGTTTGAATAGTGTCATTTTCAATAATAATAAATAAACCTAAAGCTATATAAATAATAGCCATAATCCAACGACTAAATTTCTCAACAATTTCTCCAATTCCTGGGATATTAGCTAATTTTTGTGCAGTAAACACCAAGAAGAAAATTAAAATTAAAAAGACAAACAGAGTAAGTAATAAATTAGTAACACTTAATGTCACAAAATACGGAACAAATAAACCAATATTATCGGCGCCACAACTTGCTATCGTAACAATTGCAACCGTACCAACTAATTTAGACAATCCTTTTTCATTCAATTCTTTTTTAGCTCTCTTTTCTCCTTCACAATCATCATAAATAGCCACTTTAATTCCAAGATAAATTGGTATTAAACCCAATAAACCTAATATCCACTTTTCTGGAACATAATTTAATACAAAAGCTAAAAACAAACTAACTAATATTAAAATAATAGACCCTAAATATTGACCAACATAAATATCTCTATATTCTTTTCTAGTCTTTGCTCTAGCAAAAAATATTAATAAAATTACTAATAAATCAACTGCTGTAGCAATATAAAGAACAGCAGCAGCAACAACCGTTTGAATCATACATACACCTCATTCAAAAATATTTTTGAATGTATTATAACTTATATTTTTAAATAATCATAGGTGCTTTATTCCAATTGCTTTATTGACGTTGAGCCTCGGAACCCTTAACAATCCCAAAACTTGTCGAATGGTCGGCTTAATAGCTCACGCTATGCCGACATTCGTCTGCAAGTTTAGTTAAGGGTTCTTCTCAACATCAATAAATTTTCTCGGCATAAATACGATGTTCCTTTTATAAAAAATAGCAATCCTTATTACAATATTAAACACTTTTATTTTGAATTTTAAGAGGCATTTTGAAGACTTAGAGGCAAATCATATAGGTTTTGTACTTAAAAATCTATACAGTCTCTTAAAACGCAAATATGAGCCAAATAAATATATGCTAATTTCACAAACAAAAATTTCAGCAAAATCAGTGACTAATTTTTTAGATACTGCCCATTTACATGCAAATTTAAAAATTAGCATAAAATACTTTAAAACTTCCCCATGTTTTTCTAAATTCCTGCAGGGCTTTTCTTATCAAAAACTTAGAAATTTTAATTTAACTCTAAAATCTCCGTAAGAGCATAAGGGAAATTTGCTATCATTCAAAAATGATAGATCTGGCAAGGCCAGACATTCCAAGGGTTTTAAGTAATTTTAAAGTGATATCATACAAAGCTGTAGTGTCACAAAAATAAGACAGCACTTTTTTACAGAAAAACAATAAAAAAGACATCAGTTATCACTAATGTCTTAAATAATAATTTTGCTTTTCGAAATTCCAAATTGCCGTAATTGAATGTGCTTTTGCTTCTTCGTCTGTCGTTTTATCTTCATCACTTGTATTAATCAAATTACCATCTTCGGCATCGTCTAAGTTTAAAATTTTATGCTTTTGTTTAAGCAATCCACCATAACTTAACATACGTTTTCGATACAAACCTTTTTCTAAATCACTTACAATTTCTTGATTTTTTTCGTCGTCATCAGTTAAAAAGTCAGATGATTTAACGGAATATTTTGATGTCTCTTCGAGTGTTATAAAATCATTTGAATTATTGATTAAAGATATTATATTGTTTCATGTTTTTACGGCGCATATAAAGGGCATGTGTTTCTTCAAGTTCAGTTAGAATTGTTTGCATTAAATAAGCTTGCATTGAATTGATTGTTTCCTTTTGGCCTTTAACTCCCCTATCATGTATAGCTTTTTTAAGTCTTTTTAAAGAAGTTAATATTTCATCCTCAATGTCCTCTAACATGTAATGCATATCTTCATGCCTTGAATTAAATGATTTTTTTGCTTTAAGAATAACAGCCTTTATGATTTCTAAATCTCTATAATCATATTTTAATAAATAATTAGTTAGTTGTTCTGGGAATTCTTGCAATAGCATTTCTTTATCATCAAAATTATGTGTAAATTGATTTGAATGATTACTAATTTCATTTTTGTACTTTATATCATTCAAGTCATTCATATCATTATTCTCAGTATCATTAAAGTCAATGTCATTAAAGTCAGTATCATTAGTGTTCGATTTTCGAACTTCTGGACGTTCGATTTTCGAACTTCTGGCCGTTCGAAAATCGAACTTCTGGACGTTCGATTTTCGAACTTCCTTCTCGCCGTAAGGTTCAACATCGTTTTCTTCTTTTTCTATTTTGTAAATATCACGTTCTGTGACAATAGGTTTCATTAAATATAGAATATTTGGTTTATTTAAACCACGTCGTTTTTGAATGAGTAGACCATCGTTTTCTAACCCTTTTTTTATTTTTGTTAACTTTTCTTTTTTACAATTTAAGATTTCCATTAGCTTTTCATTTGAATAAACAAAGTAAATGTTACCATCTTCATCAACCCAGCTATTTTTAATAGATAAATTTAAGCGATCACGTAAGATAGCATAGGCTATTTTCATATCATTAGTTAGATTTTTATAATTTTCACTGGTAAAGAATACTTTAGGGATTTGATAAAATCTTTCTTTGTAATTTTCTTGCACTGTAAAATATTGATTTTGCATGACAAAAAACCTCTTTCCATATTTTAGTTTGGTAAGAGGTAATAAAACGTTTTTATTTAGCTTTACATTTATTTAATGATCTAGGTGCTTGCACTAAGATATTATTCATTATATAATACAAGTATCGAAAATTATATAAATAAACAGTTTCTAAACGTTTTATTACCAAACCCCGACTATTACCAGTAGTTGGGGTTTTTGTTATATTAAGTTTATTATAGCACTTTAAATAAACTTATAAAAGGGAAAATATAGCTTTATAAAATGTTTATAAACCCTTGATAAATATCATCAACCTTTCATAAACCCTTGATAAAAAGGTTGATGGATGTTTATTTTTATTTATTAATCACTTTATTATTAAGCATTATAAGCTTATAATATTTTATCAAGGGTTTATAAACATTTTATAAAGGGTTGATGATATGAAAAGTGTGAAAAAGTTGAGTGAAGAATTAGGGGTTAGTAAGCAAACGATTTTTAATAATATTAAGCGATTGAATATAGAGACAATAAAACAGGAAAACACTTCGTTTATTAAAGAAGATACCGATATAGAAAAAATCATTCAAAGAGTAAATGAAAATAAAAAGAAATATGGTTTTGAAAGTACTACTGAAGACAAACAAAAAAAAGGGTCGGATAATATTAATTTTGAATCGAAAAGCGATGCTCAAATAGTAGAAATCCTTAAAAAACAGATTGATACTTTAAATAATCAAATTGAAAAACAAGAAAGTCGTCATGAAACAACAATTGAATTTTACAGAAAAGAGTTGCAAGAAAGGTCAAAATTGCTTGAAAATCAGCAAGTTCTGGCATTAGAGAGTAATAAAAAGATTCAAAAATTAGAAAATCAATTAGAAAAAGAAAAACACCTTAATTATCCCTTTGATACATCTACTAACACTAGACAAAACGTTGATGCACAAGAAAAAACATATACTACTAATCCTGTAAATATTAACAGAGATCAGGAAGAAACTAAAGAAACAGAGATTCAATATAAGGATATATCTGGAAGTCAAAGCGACGAAAGTACACAAGGTGAAGAAGCAAAAAGAGAAGACGTTCCAGCTAATCTAAATGACAATGATAGTGATATAGAAGAAAAGAGTGAAGAAACGGAACCTAAAAAGGGGTTTTGGAGTCGTTTGTTTGGTAGCTAAAATAATTGATTAGGCACTAAAAGTTATAAAATTTTAGTGTCTTTTATATAGTGAGAACTTCTGGTAATCATCAGTTATGTTAAACTCTAACAAAAACTAAATTATCAGAAGAATTATCTAGGGTATTAAACATAGGTAAATCAATTTTCTATCGCCAATAGTATAAACATCATCCATATTAATCTGAAGATAGCTACATAATTCTTTAACAGCATAGCCTTTATTTGTATAAGGCGCCATAAACTCTATTAAATATGGTTTGTTTTGAGGTTTCTATGTTTAATCATTTAATTTTTCATTATATAAATCGAATAATTATAAAAAGTCATCATACTTTTTATTTTTTAAAAATATTTGAAAATTTAATAGTAATCCAATTATAAGATCAAATATCATTATCATTATAATCAAGGCAACTATAATCACTGTGACACTCGTTACATAACAAGCTAGTAATCTCCAGATAAAATTGACATTTTCACCAATTCCATAACTTAACATATTACAAAGTAGTAAAAGAATAATAATACCTATACTGTAAATTAAAATTGTCAGTGTATATTTTTTAATAACTCTATTAGGAAACAATAGTTCATCTATTAGGTTCTTTTTCACCAGTATCTCTCGTTCAATTCTATCTTTGTCACAGATTTTGATTTTACTATTTTTTATTTTTTCCTCTAATAAAATAACCTCGAACGATCTGCTAATTTTTAATAAATATGCAGGAAAAGCTAATGTTAAGCATAATGTAATTAATTCATTTACATTGTTCATGTAACTTATAAAATAGATGAAAGTTGCTACTAGTGCTCCTAAAAATATAGTTATATTAAGTTCTACATCAAATATTTTAAAAATATCTGCTCTATTCATCAGTTAATCATCCTTTCAAGGTTTATTAATACTAATAAATTATTAGATATAGGTATATCATATTATTAATTTAAGAAATTGTCTTTTATAATTTTACTTAATAATAAAACATACTAAGATTAGCTATGAAGAAATCTATGACGATAGATTTTTTCATAGCTATTTTTTATAGTTATAGAGAGGAGTAGACTGTGCATTCCCTTGGGTCTTAAACCCGTTAAAAAAACAAGTCAGCTTTACTCTCGCCTTTTGAAATTCGTTTGAAGTATGTTGGGTTCTTGAAACCGTGTAGAGGAAAATGAAATGAGAAAGGTTAAGTAAAGTTCTCACTTCTCAATTTTTTAAAGGAGGCTATATTTATCAATTACTTAGGTGTTGATATTAGTAAAAGAAGTAGTGTCGTAGCTCATTATCATAACGATCAATTTCAAAGAGAATTTACCATTCAAAATAATAAAAATGGTTATAATTATTTATTAAAGTATTTGAATAATTTAGACCACCTACAAATCATTTTTGAATCTACTGGTATTTATTCAAGAGGTATGACTCGATTTTGTCGCGTAAATCAAATTAATTATATTGAGATGAACCCGTTAGAAGCTAAATTCAGAACAAGTTCTTTAAGATCATGGAAAACCGATCAAGCTGATGCACATAAACTTGCGCAATTAGCACCTACTTTAAAAGCAACGGAAACCATATCTATGTATGGAGATATCTTCTTTGAGTTGCGAGAGCGTGCACGTTTTCATCTAGAAATTGAAAATGAACAAAATCGGCTTAAATTTGAAATTGTTGAACAGCTTCATCAAACTTTTCCTGGTTTAGAAAAATTATTTAGTAGTCGATATTCTATCATTGCACTTAACATCGCAGAACGATTTACTCATCCAGATATGGTGAGAAATATGGATATTGATACCCTTATTTCTTATATATTCAATTCGACTGATAAAGGTCTATCTATGAATAAAGCTGAAAATCACGCACACCAATTGGTTAACATTGCTCGGGAAAGCTATCCGAATGTCGATAGACATTCATTTCTTGTAGAAAAAGCACGGTTGTTAATTAGACAATTAAAACAATCTATACAACATCTTAAACAATTAGATGAAGACATGATTCAATTGGCGCAACAACTTGATTGTTTTGAAAATATTCATTCAATACCAGGCATTGGAAAACTATCTGCAGCTATGATTATTGGGGAACTTGGAAATATTACGCGATTTAAATCTAATAAACAATTAAATGCATTTGTAGGCATCGATATCAAACGATATCAATCAGGTAGTACGCAAAGTAGAGACACAATTAATAAGCGTGGCAATAAAAAAGCAAGAAGATTACTGTTTTGGGTGGTTATGAATATAATAAGAGGGCAGCATCATTATGACAATCATGTAGTCGATTATTACTATAAGCTAAGAAAACAGCCTCATGAGAAAGCTCACAAGACTGCCGTCATCGCTTGTATTAATCGTCTCTTAAAAACGATTCATTATTTAGTAATGAATCAAAAATTGTACGATTATCAAATGTCCCCACATTAGCCAACCGTACAATCAAATACAGTGTAACACCTTATTCAAAAAAATTAAATTGAACGGGCTAATTTAGTAATGCTTACTTTAAACATAAAGACTTGACTAATCGTAGGAAAAGGGAGTGGGACAGAAATAATATTTTCTCAAAATTTATTTCGTTGTATTACCCCGGCAAGGATGACTAGGTTTGAAAAAAGCTTGATTCAAGCGCATTTTCAAATCAGTCAGCTTCTGACAAAATGATAAAATAGGCTGAGACATTTTATTTTGTCCCAGCCTATTTCCTATATGACCAGGTAATAATATTGCTTTATAATTATGAAGCAAAAATGGTAAAATAATAACGTTAGATTAGTCTACATTGTTTGTACAGTGAGATTAAGATATAAAAAACGATGATTAAGGAGTTATTTCGAATGATTAATCTTGAAAATAAAACCTTCGTAATTATGGGTATTGCTAATAAACGTAGTATCGGATTTGGCGTTGCAAAGGTATTAGATCAATTAGGGGCTAAACTTGTTTTCACTTATCGTAAAGACCGTAGCCGCAAAGAATTAGAAAAATTATTAGAACAATTAAACCAAGAAGAGCCAAAATTATATCAAATCGATGTTCAAAAAGATGAAGATGTAGTAAATGGTTTTGCTAAAATTGGCGAAGAAGTAGGCAATATTGATGGCGTATATCACTCTATCGCATTTGCAAATATTGAAGACTTACGTGGACGTTTCTCTGAAACATCACGTGAAGGTTTCTTACTTGCGCAAGATATCAGTTCATATTCATTAACAATTGTTGCGCACGAAGCGAAGAAAATAATGCCAAACGGTGGTAGTATTGTTGCAACAACATATCTTGGTGGTGAATTTGCCGTTCAAAACTATAATGTGATGGGTGTAGCTAAAGCAAGTTTAGAAGCTAATGTTAAATATTTAGCTTATGATTTAGGCCCGGACAACATTCGAGTAAATGCTATTTCTGCTGGTCCAATTCGTACGTTAAGTGCTAAAGGTGTTGGTGGTTGCAACACAATCCTTAAAGAAATTGAAGAACGTGCACCATTAAGACGAAATGTGGATCAAGAAGAAGTAGGTAAAACAGCTGCTTACTTATTGAGTGATTTCTCAAGTGGCGTAACTGGTGAGAATATCCATGTAGATAGTGGTTTCCACGCAATAAAATAATAAATTAAATCAATTGAGTCTGGGACATAAACCCTAGAGAAATAGCCAGTAAATGAGTTTTAACAAATTCATTTACTGGCTTCTTTATTTACAATACTCCGTATTGTTGGCTCGCTTTCTTAGGGGACAGCTTCAGCCTGTAGTCTTCAGCTTGTCCTGTTCCCTCAAGAGTCTCGCCAAAATACTTTGTATTTATATGTAATTTTACATTGTAATACTTTAAAAAAATAAAGCACTTTCGTATAATTTAATAAACATCACTAAACTAAATTAACGAGGTGCCTTATGTATAAAAATTATAACATGACTCAACTTACTCTACCAATGGAAACTTCAGTTCTTATCCCCACAAATGATATTTCACGACATGTAAATGATATTGTTGAAACAATTCATGACAATGAATTCGACGAATTCAGACATCACCGTGGTGCAACTTCGTACCATCCTAAAATGATGTTAAAAGTGATTCTATATGCCTACACACAATCTGTATTCTCAGGTCGTAAAATAGAAAAAATGCTTAATGATAGCATCCGAATGATGTGGCTATCACAAAATCAAAAACCTTCTTATAAAACAATTAATCGATTTAGAGTAAATCCAAAAGTAGATGCTTTATTAGAATCTTTATTTATTCAATTTTACAGTCAGTGTGTAAAACAAAATCTTATAGATGATAAAGCTATTTTTATTGATGGTACAAAAATTGAAGCAAATGCCAATCGATATACATTTGTATGGAAAAAGAGTATTCAAAACCATGAATCAAAGATGAATGAGGATTCTAAAGCCCTCTACCATGAATTGGTAACCAATAAAATCATACCGGAAATTAAAAAAGATCATGATAATGAATTAACAAAAGAAGAAATAGATTTGATTGGTAGTCACTTAGATAAAGAAATCGAAGATTTAAACCAACATATCAACAATGAAAAATGTACTAAAACAAGAAAACAAATACGTCTCAAAAGAACTAAAATCAAAAAATACAAAAAGCAAATCAATGATTATTTTGAGCGAAAGTATCGATACGAATTTCAAAAATCTATTTTAAAGGATAGAAATAGTTATTCTAAGACAGATCATGATGCGACATTTATGAGAATGAAAGAAGATCACATGAAAAATGGACAACTTAAGCCAGGGTATAATTTACAAATAGCGACAAATTCCCAATTTGTTTTATCTTATAATGTGTATCAAAATCCAACGGATACTAGAACGATGATTCCATTTTTAAATTCAATTCAAGAGACCTACGGTCATTTACCTGAATATATTGTAGCTGATGCAGGTTATGGTAGTGAATCAAATTATAAGGCAATTATAGATGACTTTAATCGAACGCCACTCATAACATATGGAATGTTTATAAAAGATAAAACTAAAAAATATAAAAGTGACATCTTTAATACTCAAAATTGGAACTATGACGAAATTAATGACGAATTCATTTGTCCGAATAATAAACGGCTAGGTTTTAAAAGATATGCCTATCGTCATGATAAGTATGGTTATAAGCGAGACTTCAAATTATATGAATGTGATGATTGTTCAGAATGTCCTCTGAAAAATCAATGTATGAACTTCAATTCAAAAACAAACAAAAAAATAATGAAGAATTATAACTGGGAATATTTTAAATCCCAAATTAACAAAAAGCTTTCAGAACCAGAAACAAAAAATATCTACAGTCAAAGAAAAATTGATGTGGAACCTGTTTTTGGATTTATGAAGGCTATTTTGGGTTTCACTCGGATGTCTGTCCGAGGACTCAATAAAGTCAAAAGAGAACTTGGTTTTGTATTAATGGCACTTAATATAAGAAAAGTAGTAGCTCAACGAGCTGAAAATAATCAAAAAATTTATAAAAAAGACAATTTCTATATTATTTCAATAGAAATTGTCTTTTTTTCACTTATCCAAGAACTTTATGTCCCGGACTCTTTTAACTATTACTAATTTTAAAAATAAACTAATCTACAATATCTAAAAATATATGTTTAGTACTATTTTTGTTTAGTTATATCAAGTGATTTGGGAATTAACAAATAGACAACTATTGAAATGATAATCATGATAATCCCACCTACTAAAGCAGTTGCTACAAAAGCATCATTAAATGATGTTACAGCCTCGTTTGCAAGCTGTTTTATCCCCGTAGCTTTAGCTACTTCGACAGCGCCCACTACAGATTCTTCAGCTACATGAGCTAAATCTCCAACTATACCTTTTGATGAAAAAGATGAAATATCTAAAAATACACGATAAAGCATAGAAGATAGGCTACCAAGTACTGCTACACCAAAAACATTTCCAAGGTCATACATAGACTCTTCAACAGCAGCTGCATTACCTGCTTTTGATGTAGGTGTTTCTAACATTATTAGAGCAGATGCAACTGCTAGTGAAGCCATACCAGCTCCAACTAAAATTAATGCTAAAGCCATTGTAGAATATGATAATGGATGACCAAAGAAATACATAATAAACATGCCAATGGCTGCAATTCCAATTCCGGAAGGTAACACTATTTTCGGTCCAAATCGCGCCGCTAATCCGGGTGCAATTGGTGCAAACACCATATCTCCTATTGCCATAGGTAATAGGTATAAGCCAGCTTTAAAAGGAGAAAGTTCTTCCACAACCTGTAACCATTGTGAAGCTAATAACAAAACAGATGCCATTGCAAACATTGTCATAAATGCAGCAATTGTACCAGCTGAAAATGATCTCTTTTTAAAAAGTCTTACGTCTAACATTGGATCAGAACTTGATAAATTACGTTTAACAAATATCACTATCATGGTAATTGCTAATACTATTACAACCCATGGAATAATATCTGCTAGTCCTTCTTTTGAAAATTCTTTGATACTCCATACCAGTCCAATCATGCCTGCAATTGATAAAATTGTAGAAGGAATATCCCACGAGTGAGACTTTTCTTTTGATAACTTAGACTCTGGTAATAAAAATAAACCTGCTACAACTGCTATTATCGCAAACGGTACATTAATTAAAAATGCCGAGTGCCATGAAAATTGCTCAAGTAAAGCTCCTCCGATAATTGGTCCAAAAACAGCACCTATCGATGAAGCGATTGACCATACAGCTAATGCAGTGGCCCTTTCTTTAGGGTTTTCAAAAATTACTCTTATCATTGAAAGAGTAGTTGGCATTATTAAAGCACCTGCAATACCAAGTAAAAATCGAATAGCTATTACGAACTCTGCACTTTCTGCGAAAAATATAGCTAATGAAACGAGGCCAAATAAAGCAAATCCAGTTAATAATGCTTTTTTTCTTCCCCATTTATCAGCAAAGGCACTCAATGGAATTATAAAGCCAGCTAAAACAAGAGAGTATATATCAACTATCCATAACTGTTGGGTACCAGAAGGCTCTAACTCTCTTACTAATTCCGGTAAAGCCATAATTAATATTGTCATATCCATTGTAACAACAAACAAACTAACAGCTAATACTACTAGTGCAGTCCATCTTTTTTTTGATGTCATCATATCAGTAGTTTTTGTAAAAAATGAAATCATTTAAGTTCCCTCCAATCCTTATAGACCGTGCGATCGGTCTATAAGGATTGTAATCTATTTTTTTACATATTACAACAAAAAATCTTGCGAAATTTAAATGGCTGTATTGTGTTATACAATTATTCTTTGAATTTTTTGTGCTATCATTGATAGTACTTAATACTCATTAAAGGCGTGATGAACTTGAAAGATAAAATACTAGGTGTCGCAAAGGAATTATTTATAAAAAATGGATATAATGCCACTACTACTGGAGAAATTGTTAAATTATCAGAAAGTAGTAAAGGGAATCTTTATTATCACTTTAAAACAAAAGAAAATCTATTTTTAGAAATTTTAAATATAGAAGAATCTAAATGGCAAGAACAGTGGAAAAAGGAACAAATCAAATGTAAAACTAATAGAGAAAAATTTTATTTATATAATGAACTATCTTTAACAACCGAATACTATTATCCACTTCAAAACGCAATAATTGAATTTTGCACTGAATATTATAAAACTAATAGCATTAATGAAAAAATGAATAAATTAGAAAACAAATATATAGATGCTTATCATGTAATTTTTAAGGAGGGTAATTTAAATGGCGAATGGTGTATTAATGATGTTAATGCTGTTAGTAAAATAGCAGCAAACGCTGTTAATGGAATTGTTACCTTTACACATGAACAAAATATTAATGAAAGAATTAAACTTATGAACAAGTTCTCTCAAATTTTTTTAAATGGACTTAGTAAATAATTATATATATATTCTTGAAATACCAATAAATATTATTTCTAAATTACGTTCGTTTTTAAGACAAAATTTCAATAGTACTACACAAAAGGAGAGTGCGAATTCGCACTCTCTTTTCTTGTCTTATTATTAGAATCTCATAATAGATGAATAACATATAATTTAGGACGCTGTGAGAAGATCTCATTTGCATTAACAATCCATTTATCAAGATAATCCCTTACCATTTTTAATTCTATAAACTGTCTGTCTTGTGATATTAACCTCTTTCGCAATCTTACTAATTGCTTTGCCTTCTTCTAACATTTCAACAACACGATGGTAGATAATACGTTTTTGAGGATCTTTAGCATTAGGTGAATATAGTAAAGGGCGTCCTTTATACACACCTTTTTCTTTCGCAACTTGAATACCTTGTGCTTGTCTACGTTTACTTTCATTTCGTTCTTGTTCTGAAACCATTGCTAAGATTTGAACGATTAAATCTTTCATAAATTTATCTAATAGTGGATTACCAATCACTTCATTCATCATAGGTAAACTAGTAATCATCAATTGAACTTCTTTATCCTTTAAATAATTAACTGTGTTAATCACTTCATCATAATTACGACCTAAGCGATCAATCGATTCTACTACAAATCTATCGCCCATTCTCACAAAGTTAAGTGCTTCTTGAAATACGGGTCTATTTTCTACTGACTTTCCCGATTGTTTCTCTGTAAATATTTTCTCTACGCCAAATGTTTTCAAATTATCTAGCTGTCTCTCTAAATTCTGATCTACCGAAGATACTCTTGCATAACCTATAATCATTCATTTTCACTCCACAATTAATATACACCCTAATCATACGTTTAAGTTATTATAAATTCAATAACTCTCTTTGTATGATTAGGGTGTATCCTGTCTGGTTTTTTAGTTTTCTTAAAACTTAGTAATATTTTTATTTATCTTTATTTTCTTGGTTATTTAACTTATTGAGATAACGATAGATTGTTGTACGTGAAACTTTCCATTGCTCTGCAATAGTTTTAATTGGGGTTCCATTATCATAAAGTGTTTTGAGTAAAGTCAAATCTCGTTTATTTAATTTTTCGGGTCGACCTCCATAGCGTCCTCTAGCACGAGCTGCAATTCGCCCCGCTGAAGAACGTTCTAAAATTAAATTACGTTCAAACTCTGCAAATGCTGCGAATAAATGAAATAACAATTGTCCTGTAGAACTTGATTTATCCATTGTTATATTTTCTTCTAAACTATGAAAACTCACGCCTCGATTATTAAGTTCATTAACTAATGTGATTAAATCTGCCATGTTACGTCCTAGTCTATCTAGTCTCCAAACAACAATCGTATCTCCTGACCTCGCAAATTCAATGGCTCTATCTAAACCAGGACGTTTACTTTTTGCTCCACTTATGTGATCGCTAAATATTTTTTCACAACCATATTGATTTAATCGATCTTCCTGCAAATTCAAATTTTGCAAACCAGTTGAAACTCTTGCATAACCTATTTTCAAAATACAAACCTCCTATATACACCTTCAGTGTACCATAACTTAATGACAAGGTCTTTTGTGAACATAGATTATTTGTTGGGTTTTTGAACACATAATTCTATGTAATACATACTTATTTAGACATAAAAAACGAGTGTACAGAAAATGGTTGTTTTATGTACACTCTCATCTTTAATAATATATTTTAAATGTTATTAACAAAACTAATTTAATAAGAGTCAAGTATAGTTTACATATGTATAATGTTTGAAACATATCTCTAATTACTTTTTACTAATATCATTTAAAATGTCTCGCAATTCTTCAATTTCTTTGCTATTTAATTCTTCATTTTTCGCAAAATTTAGCACTAAACTTTTCATGTCCCCTCCATACAGTTTATTAAGAAAGGTTTTAGCAGTTTTCATTTTAATATCGTCTTCTTTAATATTTGATGAGTAAAAATAAATATTCTCTGATTTGTATCGTTTTATAATCTCTTTTTTATATAGTCTTGTGATTAATGTTCTAATTGTTTTATCGCTAACTTCTTTATATTTTTGAATTTCAACTACAATTTCATTAGCTGATACTGATTTTTTATCCCATATTATATTCATAACATCCCATTCAGCCATAGATATTTCAACTTGCTTATTGGCCATTTAAAACACCCATTTCTTTTAATATTTTTTCACTGATTAATTCAGCATTTTTCCCAGACGGGTTTCCATCTGATAAATGTGTAGCAAAATAATACTTATCATGATTTGTAATTACGTAACCTACAAACCACCCATTATTATACTTCCCGTTTACTATACCTGTACCTGTTTTCCCATACAGTTCATACTTTTCATTTTTCTTAATCAATAATGAAGAAGATAATTGATTCTTTGCTTTTTTACTAAAATGGTTATTTTGTTCCATCATATTTTTAAAAACTATTACTTGTTCAAGATTAGATATTTTCAAACTATCTTCCATCCAATAGCTTTTATAACTTCCCAAATTTTCATTACCATAATTTAATTGCTTGAGTTGAGCCGCAGTATAGCTCTTTGGTATTTGATTACTAATACGTTCGAAGTACCAATTAACTGAATTTTGCATTGCTGTATTTAAATCTTGTTCCTTATTCCAAGACTCGAAAAGATAATGTTTATGATTCCATGACATACGTGAATTTTTATCACTTATGATATGACGGTCAAGTCCAAACATCGCTAAATAAATTTTATAAGTTGAATCAGGAGAATATCTTTTTCTACTTTCTTTTTCATTATAAATATAGTATTTGTCTTTCTTCATGCTGTACATGACGAAAGATCCACTATTTGAACCAAAATTTTTACTTTCATCTAAAATTTGGTGATCGTTCTGTAAAGGCTTTTTATAATTATAATCAGTTATGGATTGTCCCATCAAAAACTGGCTTTGAATTACTATGAGCAAAAAAGTAAAAATACAAATAAAAATTGGAATTAATTTAGACTGTTTTTTCAAATCGGCTTCTTTTATATTAATTAATCTTCTTTTGAGTAATGACTTTTTACCATTAAATGAATGGCTTAATATATTTTTATTAAAAAATGGAATATTTAATACGGAGTCCATAATAGATTCCGCATAAGTTTTAAATTCATTTTTGTTAATATTATTAAGAACAAATCTATCGGCTTCGACTTCATTGTCATGAATTATTTTTCTTTTTACAATATGTATTAATGGATTGTAACTCATAACAATAGAGAAGATATTAAAGATAATTAAATGTAAAGTATCTCTATTTTTAGCATGAGCATATTCATGCAGTATTATATATTTTAGTCTTTTATCAATTACACTTTTAAAATATGAACTAGGAATCAAAATAATATATTTCCCATACCAAAAAGTTATTGGAGATTGAATAGTCTCTGCTTTTCGAATCACAATATTTTTTTTATATTGATGGTTGAAAAGTATCGTATCTACTTTATTTTTTTCATTTTCGTTTAGATAAAGTGACTGTTTCTTTAAATATTTAAGATATAATAAGGATTTCAAAAATTTAAAACTTAAAATAATAACTAAAACTATCCAAACAACTGTG
Source organism: Staphylococcus argenteus (assembly GCF_000236925.1). Taxonomy (NCBI): domain Bacteria; kingdom Bacillati; phylum Bacillota; class Bacilli; order Caryophanales; family Staphylococcaceae; genus Staphylococcus; species Staphylococcus argenteus. Next base: position 18,674 of record NC_016942.1, read on the forward strand.
CAGATATTATCAATTGAATCCCAATTAAACTTATGGATATCTGTTGTGAACTCTTGAATAGGTTTGGTGGTATTTATGTTATGGTTCAAGTCGTGTGACTTACTTTCAACTGTGGGCGCTTGATTATTCACATTATTAAATTTTATAAAAGAGAATTTAATTGGGATAAAAGGTATTAATCCAGCAAGCACAGTTAGATACCAAACTTTATAATTTAAACTATAATTAAAATAGCGTTTTAATATGTACTTAAAAAATACTAACAATAGAAATATAAAACAAAAGCTTACTACGCTCGTTATTAGTAATTTAGCCATTTTGACACCTTCTTTCAAATATTTATAATAAATAATTGACACAAATATTACAAATGTAATATTATATATTCGTAAAAATTACATTTGTAATATTGGAGGGTTTATTTTGAAAAAGTTAATATTTTTAATTGCAATTGCTTTAGTTTTAAGTGCATGTAATTCAAACAGTCCACATGCCAAAGAGTTAAATGATTTAGAAAAAAAATATAATGCTCATATTGGTGTTTATGCTTTAGATACTAAAAGTGGTAAGGAAGTAAAATTTAATTCAGATAAGAGATTTGCCTATGCTTCGACTTCAAAAGCGATAAATAGTGCTATTTTGTTAGAACAAGTACCTTATAATAAGTTAAATAAAAAAATACATATTAACAAAGATGATATAGTTGCTTATTCTCCTATTTTAGAAAAATATGTAGGAAAAGATATCACTTTAAAAGAACTTATTGAGGCTTCAATGACATATAGTGATAATACAGCAAACAATAAAATTATAAAAGAAATCGGTGGGATCAAAAAAGTTAAACAACGTCTAAAAGGACTAGGAGATAAAGTAACAAATCCAGTTAGATATGAGATAGAATTAAATTACTATTCACCAAAGAGCAAAAAAGATACTTCAACACCTGCTGCTTTCGGTAAGACTTTAAATAAACTTATCGCAAATGGAAAATTAAGCAAAGAAAACAAAAAATTCTTACTTGATTTAATGTTAAATAATAAAAGCGGAGATACTTTAATTAAAGACGGTGTTTCAAAAGACTATAAGGTTGCTGATAAAAGTGGTCAAGCAATAACATATGCTTCTAGAAATGATGTTGCTTTTGTTTATCCTAAGGGCCAATCTGAACCTATTGTTTTAGTCATTTTTACGAATAAAGACAATAAAAGTGATAAGCCAAATGATAAGTTGATAAGTGAAACCGCCAAGAGTGTAATGAAGGAATTTTAATATTCTAAATGCATAATAAATACTGATATCATCTTATAGTTTGTATTATCGTTGACATGTATAATTTTGATATCAAAAACTGATTTTCCCTCTATTATTTTCGATATTTATTTTCTTAATTCTCTTTAACAAACTAGAAATATTGTATATACAAAAAATCATAAATAATAGATGAATAGTTTAATTATAGGTATTCATCAATCGAAAAAGCAACGTATCTTATTTAAAGTGCGTTGCTTTTTTCTCATTTATAAGGTTAAATAATTCTCATATATCAAGCAAAGTGACAAACAACTTATTTTGTGTGATTAGGGTGTACTTAAATAACACAAAAGTAGGTTTAATATAATTAATTATATTAAATTTACATAATTTAAATCTATGAGTGGTACTTTTTCTTCTAATAATTCACTAAAAAATTCATCCACATTATCTTTTGAATTAATATAATTCCAGTTTAAATCGCTCTTATATCCTTTCTGATTTGAACCATATTTTTGACTCATGCAATAACTATTAATTTCTTTTTTTGAAATCACATTTTCTTTTATTAAATAGTAAATAAAGTATCTGAAATACCATAAATTTTGCGACATTACACCTACTGTTGCAGGATAATCATACTTAGAATTTTTAAATAGATTATCAATTTTTTTTAATAAATTTTCTATTTTCCAAGACTTTCTTAGATATATTATTGTCAATAACGATAGAGATAAGTTATCTGTATTTTCATTTAGCAAACTCAAAACATCATTTTTTAAAAGAATATCTACATCATATTCAACAATATAAACAAGAATTTGGTATGTTTCTTGATGATAATTATTTTTATTATAAAATACTAACAATTTTCTAATTTCTTCGTTTCTATTTTTAAAATACTGTTTAACTTGTTTTGAGACTATTTTTTTATCGTCCATTTTAATAGTCAAATAGTTTAATAAAGATAGGCATCTATTTGTTAATTTAGAGTCTTTTAGTGATAAATCTAATATGAATTGCAAGATATTGAATTTAGTAATATTATTCCTATATCCAAATATCTTACTTATTTGATGTTTATTTATTTTTTTCTTCTTTAAAGTATTTTCTATTACTGGGAAAATACTTTTTATTGCCCCTTTATTTCCTTTTCTTTCTTCATCTATACATAAATCAATAAAGTTCTTAATACCTATAATCCAAGTTTCATCTTTACTATTTGAGGAATAATTTTTGAAATAATTAAATATAAAGTCTTTGTTTTGTGGATGTATATATGGAAAATCATTTACTTCAGTTTTCTTGTCATTAATTTTTAATTCATATTTCATACATAGTTTGTTAAAATCTCTGTAAAATTTATCTTTCTCTTCTTCAAAATTAAATGAGAATGATATGTCATCCACATATCTCGCATATCTATACCCTTTATTTTCCATTTCAGAATCAATATAACACATATATAATTCACTAATAATACGACTTAATATGTTGCCAGTAGGTATTCCATGAGTTTGATTATATTGACAGGATGTAATTAATTTATCTAATTGATTTGAAAAACCTTTCTTTCTTTCTTTTTTAGCATTCTTCTTTCCCATTATTACCCAAGGTATGCTATGTGTATAAAGAGAATGATAAAAATTAGATAAATCAACGTTTAATATATGATTACCACCGTAAAGTAAAGTCTTTTTTAAATTGTCAGTAAATTTAAAATCAAAATCTGGAAGTGAAAAAAATTTAGATGTTGAAAATTTATTGGTTAGAAAAACTTCTTTAAATTCTTTTTTATTTTCTTGCATGAAAAACATCAAATTTAAATAGCTATAAATATTAGGAATCTTATATTCTCTTCTTGATGTATTATTTTTCGGAATAGTAAATATTATTGGTTCAGTACTACGTATGTTTCTATCATTAAAAAATTTTTTAATGTAAAATGGATTATAAGTAATATATTCAGCTAATTTACTCATATTAAATATTTTCAAATAAAATGCATCTGATTTACCGTAGCTGTTTAATTCTGTTAAATCTTGATTATTTTTAGGAGTAATATCAAAATAACCATAATTAATTAAAAAATTAGTACTAAATAAATCATCGTACAATCTTTCCATTCTTTTTTTACTCTTCATAGCCTTTCTCCTACCTTTGCATTTCTCTACTAACCAGTGTTATAATTTATATAACGAAAATGATTAACAATTAATGCACCAATCCCCACACTATTGCAGTAGTGTGGGGATTTTTTCGATGCTGGCTTATAAAGTCGCCTATTAATTATTTGTTGCGTTTACTAAGCCAATAAGTATAATACGCAACAGCACAGCCACTGATGACTGGTGCTATGATGTGAACGAAAATGATTAGCAAAGTAATGCACCTCCTCTCTTCGTCGATTGACGCCTGAGAGATAGGCGACTCTATTATTATACCATCTGTGAATATACAAGCATATCTACTTCCGATAAGTCGTCTTATGTTATATAACTTCGTTTTTTATAGTATCAAGACAAAAGAAGAAACGCAGTTCAAAATCATCACCTAAATTCATTAATCTAAAGAAAAAACGGTGTAATAAATAGTGAATATTATAGTCTATTAAAGAATAGATTTAAAAACACTCTAAAAGGTGCATTAAAGATTTGTAAAACTTTAATATATCCTTTTTAGGTGAAAACTTATGATAATTGTAGGTTCTCTCATTATCTATGATTATTAATTTTAACTGTATCTAGAAAATCATCACCCTAATCACAAATTGAAAATACTACTTTATCAAGATAAGAAAAAAGAAAAAACTTGCCCTAAGATTTTATAAAATCTTAGGGCAAGTCAGCTCAATATCTAAATAACTAAAAATACAATATAAGTTAAAGTTTTCGCATCACTTCTTGGTATACCTGCTTTAACAAAAGCATTTTCAACAGCTGATTTAGTAGACTTATCTAACCTATCAATTGCATTAGACATCTTTCTTGAATATTTTTTTACTAGAACAGCATGTTTTCTACTTAATGGTTTAATGATCCAAGATATAGCAGTTCCACCATGTCTCAAAGAAGGTGATAGAGCCTTAATAGCTTTTAAAGTTGCACCGATAGGACCTCTAGGAGTAGGCTTATTTGAGTTTAAAGTCATAGAATTATTAGCAAATACTGAAGAATTTAAAGCACCTTCTTGTTTTGCTAGTAAAACATCATTATCAAAATTAGGATTAAAAGCTCTTTGCTCATCTAGAAACATTTTAAATCCTTCATCATCTCTAGATAAAACTTCCCAAATATATTCTTGTCCTTCTAACAATTCATTGAATTCTACATTATCATTTTCTACTGTTTTAACAACTTCCTTATTTTCTGCAGCATGAACTACAGGTTCAAAACTAGAAAATAATAATGCAGTAGATGTTAGTACCAAAGTATTTTTAATAAAAAAACTTTTTAAATTCTTCATATGACTTTTATCCTACAATTATAAATGTTAAAATTTTTTATTATTAAATATTATATACATAAAAGGAATTAAATTCATTATGAAAAAAGTAAACAAAGAGTACTTATTGAACTTTATAATTGTAACGTTCTTACTCGGAATAATAATCATACCTATATCCGTATTAGTATTCTCAATACCATTTTTTAGCATAATAGGTTTCCAATCATTAGCAGATAATTTAAATATAAGTTCTTTAATAACAATAAATTGGTATTCAAATAATATGTTTTATAACATTGGCTATATTGCATTATTCTTTATAGTAACTTATCTAATATTTATTTTTCTTGAACTTTTTATAATATTTTTACATATAAAATACAAAAAGAAATTTAATAATATTATCTTATTCATATTCTTTATAACTGCTAATATGATCGTATTAAACTTAATAATTTTGAAGATTTTCTACAACATTCATATAAACTTATATTTTCAAATTTTCATTTATTCTTTATGCTTCTATCTTTTATTTACTCATAAAGAGATTTACAAAATATTTGAAGAAAATAAAAGTAAAAAATAAAAAAATTAATCTCTCAAAAAGTTTTCTCGGCATAAAAGTACCTCTAACTTTTATACATAAAGTCATGAGCATAAGGGAAAGTGCCACCACTTTTATATTTTGGCAGACCCATAACGTGGTGAACTCGGCAGTGCCGAGTTATTTTTCCTAGAAAAAAAGTGACATCACTTTTTTAACTCATATGTATAAAAACCATAACGTTATGTATACATACAGGTTACGTATACATATACTTTATGTATATAAAACATACACAAAAGACATGCATCATACACATCAATTTTTTTAAAAATACATGTCTTTTTGATATATATTTTTTTTGCGTTTTAAGAGGTCATTTAGAGCATTCTCTAATTTTGAGTACAAAAATACGTAATATAAAAAAATCGTCCTTTTAAAACCTTTTTAGAACATTTTAAACACATTTTTATGATTTGGATCAATGTAGAATAAATGTCATAAACGTATAGAAAAAATACGTCGTCATTTCTAAGTACAGATAAATTTCTGATGCAGTACTAAATTATGGGGAAACCTACCTGTAAAAAATAAAAAGATTACTATATTTTAATTTTATTTTTTCTGTTCGTTTTTTCGACACCAGGACGGGCGATTTTTACTTACTGCCCATTTACATGCAAATTTAAAAATTAGCAATAAATCGTTCCGAATTTGCATTTTAAATGGGCAAACGTGCCGTTTGATCACATAGTTCGTGTAGCGACAAAAAGAGTATAACGAAAGTATAATAAGCGTATAAAAAAAGTGTAATGATAGAAAATAGCATTATACTTTTTTAGTCGTTCATCGCTCATCAGAACAACAAATAAATTTTTAAGAAATAAATTTTGAGAGTTGACCACCCACGTTCTCCGTAAACTACAAATGTGGGTGGT